>NZ_LR134384.1:3157500-3168212 GCF_900637655.1 Segatella oris | reverse complement strand
TGCTGACGGAACTGCTGAAGTACCTTAACTGCACATCGTACAGCAGGGCTTTTCTTTCTATCTGTTTTCATGGAGAATGTAAAAAAGGCAGAAAACATCGCATGGAAAGACCTTTACAGCAACAAGCCTCTGACTACACCTCACAGACTGATAGGGATAACGACAGATAAGGTCTCAGGAACGGATACCACCATCAGCGTCGGCGAAATCTACAACCAGCTGCTGCTGACCTGTAAGGTTGAGAAAATGGAAAGTCTCATCGAAAGCCTGGAGGAAAGTGCGCTCGGGAGTTATTTCGCAGCACGGCAGAAATACATGTCAGAACTGATTCAGCTTAGGCGATGGAAAACGAGCCTATAGAGGTTTCAGAGATTTGGTGCTTGAAGGTGATACCGACTATGATGGAAGCATCGTGGATTGGTATGTGTGGTTGAAGCATCATGTTTCGTGGCGTTTCCCCATGCATGGGGGCACTGGCAGCGGTGAGGAACTCATGGTTCACTTCGGCCGTGGCGGTAAGGACCAGCAGGCGTTGCTGCAGTGGCTCGGCAAGAACCTTGGGCAGCGCTCGTTTTCCTATGGCAAGGTGGAGCGGGCCATGGCCAGAAAAGACAACAGCCCGTGTCGAAAATCAACATGGACAATGTCCTGGTGCTGTCGGTGAACGGTAACGGAAAGAACAGTGCTGCAGAGGCGTATCCGAACGAGTCTGCTCTTCGCAGTGCCATTTCCTTATGCCACTTATGTGAGTCAGCATTCCGGGGGGATGTTTTCCCTGTCGATGAGGAGACAACGAACTATATTGTGTTTTCAGGGAAATGCTCCTGAACCCAACCGTGAAAGTAACAGCCAAATACTACGACCTCCGGACTAAGGAATGGGTGTTCATGCCGTTCGGCGGAACACCACCTGAAGGCAAGGTTGACGTAAGAGGGAATGTGACAAAGAACAAAAAAGGAGACAGACTCTACTATACGCGCAAATTCTGGAAACAGACATACTCGGACCCTAAACATAATGAAGAGACCCGCTGGGACGAAAGTGGCGATAGTGGGTGGTATCCATTCACAGACACTGCCCCCGAGCTGTATGAGTTCAAGTACAGCAGCGTGGGTGACGGAACTGATAAAATCAGCAAAGTAGGACTCATAGCCTGTATGCTTATCATCGGTGACAAATGCGTCGTTGAGACAGGAAGCGGCTCGCAGATGGAAGATTTCGAGTGGCGCAAGTACAAGGAGCGCTCGGAGTGCAGCAGTGATGATGAATATTATCAGCAGTCGTTCACCATAGGTTTTGACCCGAAAATTGGTGACAAACTGATTGGTCACGAATACAGCCTGCAGAACAACATCAGCTGGAAGCATGGCGTAGACAGTGAAGGTATGGCTATACCTATTCGGAAACGAGACCATGTGAGCGGTGCGGTAAGGTTTATCGTCCTTGGTCCGGTGAATGTGCTTTGGAGTGATATCACACGCCGTCATCCTACATTCTTCAGACACACAAAGTGGACCGAGGATGCCATTCCACTGCTGGCACACGTGAGTTCCATACAGATAAAGTCTTTCGAGGTGAAGGTGGTGAGTGACAATGGAAAGACGGAGTTGCTCGGGGATGATCATGACATCGTATATATGAGTGCTGCACAGAGTTCCTTCTGCAACCGCAAGGATGACCTTGAGTTCAAGGTTACCTCTGCACTGACGCATGACGAATGCATGCAGATAGGTGTCAAGAATGCCCTCTGTCTCTCTACGCCTGTAGACGCTGCCAGTGGTGACGGCGTACTCACGCTCTACAGTCGGATGACAGACAGCATGGCCAAACCCGAGCAACTCTATGTGAACAGCTACTATCAGGAATATCATGCTCCACGGGTGATCATGACACAGCACATGACGGATATCCGCGGAGGGTTTGTAGATTCCGTTTGCGCACTATAGGCATAATTTTCTAAACAAGAATTTCTTTGTGCAGGGTATCAGCAGAAACCTTGCAGAGGGAACGGCAGAACTGACATTAAAGGAAATTGACAGCAATGATTGATATCAAGATGTTTGCCCGAAAGCGGGCTGAGGGAACCGGCAGGGGTGGCAGCACTACGCCCTGGACACAGAGTGACGACGTGCGGCATGCACTGTCGGCAGACAAGGCTACGTTTGCAGAACAGGCAGACAAGGCACTGCAGGCAAACGATGCAGCCCGGGCCGCCTATGCCGATAAAGCGCGGGCCTTGGCAGAGGACAGCCCTGCATACGATGAGTTCCTGCGCAAGGATAAGGAAGATACAGCCAAGGAGTTGATAAATTTCCTCAAGGGTGTCACTATCGGCGATATTAAAATCAGCTATGATGAGAAAAGCGGCGCACTTTCACTGACACGTGTTTCGGATACAAGAAAGGCTGCGGGGCTGTATGCAACAGGTGGATTGACGGCATTCGGTGCAGGCGCCGTGCAAGGTGGCGGAGGTAGCGGTATGTCGTATGAGCGCCTGGATCGTTGGAGCGACTACACTACTGCAAAGGCAGCAGCCGTCCTCTCTGCGTTCCTCGGTAACGACCTTAACGAGCGATTAAAGAAAGTTGAGGGTGGCGCATTGACCTCGGTGGACTGGTCAATTATCAGGAACAAACCGAATGAGTTCAATCCTGCAGCACATTCGCACACTTTTGCTTCTCTGTTGAATAAGCCTACGACTCTGCAGGGGTACGGCATCACCGACGCTGCAAGCATATCACACACGCACGCTTTCTCGCAGCTGCGAGATAAGCCTACAACCGTTGACGGCTATGGTATTATCGATACATTCAAGACGCACAGAGAAGTCAATTTCGCACCAGACGAGGCTGGCTATTATGCTGTGATGACTACAAAGAGCGGAATTGGCGATGATTGGCGACATATCATTTCGATGGACTGGTCTAAAAATGACAGCGTGAACTGGATTAGTCAACTCGCACTCCCTACGCAGCGAAATGAAAGCGTATATTATCGCAAGAATGAAGCTGACGGTAAGCAAATCAAAGATGCAAAATGGATAAAAATTTGGGATGAAAAGAACCTGACGAAGCTCTCACAGTTGACCGATGATGTTGTGACGGGTAAGTACTTATCTCTTGCCGGTGGAACAATGCAGAACACGAGCATGATCCATAACCTGAATTCTGAATTTGTAGGAGGTAAGCATTACTCAAAAATTCTGACTTCGGACGGGAA
The DNA here is from genome assembly GCF_900637655.1 of Segatella oris. Lineage (NCBI taxonomy): Bacteria > Pseudomonadati > Bacteroidota > Bacteroidia > Bacteroidales > Prevotellaceae > Segatella > Segatella oris. The sequence continues at coordinate 3,164,993 of NZ_LR134384.1, read as the reverse complement.
AGTCACACAGCTAAGTTTAGATGTCAGTACAGAAGGTGGTGCCGGAGGTGGCTATCGGTGTATTTCAAAATCAAAAAAAGTATATCCGTGGTCAATCAACAAACTTATTTTTGCGATGATATCGCGTCACAAAGGGGTTGGATTTATAACGCTTCTTTTTCGTGTAAATTCTACTTTATCATCCTTTGATGCTGATATACGTGCAACGGGCAGCTTTAATGACATAGTAAATGCTTTGCAGTTTTATTACAATGTAAATACGGGAATATTCTCAATTTGGGCCCCTTTCAATGATTTTGATTACACAAAATTCATCACGGTATTAGAAGAGAGCAATATCACCTTGAATGGTGACAACAACTATTATCCGCAACTGCCTTCTGATGTCGGGACGCTGCTTAAATGTGAAGTTAACAGTGCAACAAAACTTGAGCAAACTCGCAAGATTTGGGGGCAGGATTTCGACGGTACAGGCAATGTCACAGGGGAGTTAAGCAGCGTGACGAATATCAATAATCTGTTGCATTTAGCAGGAAACAACGTTGGTATTGGTACAAATACTCCTGTTTACAAACTTGACGTAAACGGCAATATGCGGATATCTGATGAGCTGTTTGTGAACAGCTTTCTCTACCTTGCAAATAACAAGGGTCTGTGCCTGAAAGATAAGGAGGGAGGCAATCAGCGAGCCTTGTTCATATCCTCTTCTAACACTGTTTATTTCGGTTGCAACGACCGACCACTTTACACGCTTTTTGAGGGTGATGAATTACAATTTAACGTGTACAACAAAGGCTGGCAGAACGCACTCGTTATCAGCAGGGACAGAACTGCAATTTTTACAGGTAATGTATTAGCGCAGGGTGGCGTAACAGCTTACACCACGTCAGATAGGCGTTTGAAAGCGAATATCAAGCAGGTTGATAGTATGCGGATAATTCGCTCGCTCGGTGGAACCTGGCAGTTCGATTACAAGGACACGGGTGAGCACAGTATAGGATTTATTGCGCAGAGCGTGAAAGGAAGCGTTCTAAGGAACATGGTTTACACAGATGCAAAAGGCTATCTGAAGCTGAACTACCTCGACACGCGACTTATTGCACTCGCATTAGGTGCAGCCGTGCAGGTGGACGATAAGGTCGAGCGGTTAAAGAAGCGGATAAAAGTGCTTGAAACAGAAATTGAAAAATTGAAAGGAAACTGAAAATGAGCATCATTAATGGTATCATACAGGCCCCTGTCAGCATTGCGGACGTGAGGACCGTGCTCGGTGAGACGAGTAACGACCTTGCAACATTATGCAAAAGTGAAAAAATAAATATGTGGGCGAAGTTCAAGCCCGTGGAACTGAACAAGCCCTTTACCTCAGACGAGTTCGATTTTGAAAATAGAAAATGGCGTGACAATGCAACGTGGTTCAAGGGAGCGGACTTTGAGGGGGTTGGGATATGCGGTATAAAAATCGCACATAGCAGCACTTTGCAAAGTCTGACAGAATTATACGACAAAGGACAAAGTAACTGGTCGCGTGTGAAAGTAGGTTCTACATTTGCATGCCCTTACCGGCTGTCTGATTTCGTAGGCTACAAGCATGCTGCGACTGCGCCTTTCAAAAGGCCTTTTGTCACAAGCAAGACAAATGAAAATGGCAGCGTATTCGCAACGATGATGATAAAAAGTCTTGGTACGGAAAACGAACTGACGCTGCAGGAATTCGGTAAATTGTCGGAGGCTTATTTCGGGCTTGCACTGAAAAATGCTGCAGGACAGATTGCTTATTTCAAAACGTCTGACAAACCTCTGAAAGACGGGGGAACAAGCGTGGAAATGCAGGGTATGATTTTCGCAACTGGCAGCTATAAAGCCTATATTTTCCTTTGTTCCAGGGCGCTTGCATTCAACATACCTCCAGTACAGGCTACTACCTACTACACGATACATGACTTCAGACCGTCAGCTGTAGAAATCGTTTCTGATGCACAGCAGATGCACGATTACTTCTCGATTAAAGCGCGTGAGGACATCAGAGGACGTGTTATCGTAGAGGTAGAGATAAAGGACAACTATGTGCGTACTTCGAACAATGAGAATTTCTATATCATACTTAGATTTGCGACAAGCGAGCTTGGATCTCCGATGCTGGTAGGAGAGCAGGCGTTCACCTTTACTGATATCGAAGCTGGAACAAAATACACACATATCTTTAGCGGCCTGAAGGCTGAACAGCGCTACAAGATTGAATACACGTTCATGACCGTAACGCAGGAAATTTATATTATAGAATTAAACCCTTTTATTAATCAATTAAAATAGACAATCATGGAAGTAAAAGTAAAAGCAATTGCAGGCTTCAAGGCAAGTGTTGAAGCTGTAGGTACAGGTACGACTATCAAGGCCGTTGTTTCGGTTGAAAACGACAAGTATGCAAACATCGAAAATGGAAGTGTAAGCAGCAACGAGGCCAGCAAAGAACTTCTCGCGACTTTCGCGCATTTCGGAGGTATCAACATCAGTTACCTGACTACTGACGAAGACGAAATCATCAGCGTGGTTACCGACGTTGCAAAGTTCGTGAAGTACTGCAAGGCGAACGCAGCGAAGCTCGGCACAGTCAATGCAACAGAAGCAAAAGAAAAGTAAATAACAAAGTAATTTAGTAAGAATTAAAGTAAAAATGAAAGTAAAAACGATTAAGGCAGTTGAAGCCTACAGAGCATTAAAGGCGTTGAAAGTGGGGGGTATGAGCAATGAAGCCATGCTCGCAATATGGAAGGACCTCAAAGTTTTACGCCCTATTGCGGAGGCCTACGACAAAGATATCGAGGAGGTACGAGCAACACTTCAGGACGAAGAGTTTGAGAAGATGCAACAGCGAGTGAAAGAGGCGCAGGAACTTGAGCGACGGGCAAAGGAAGATGTGCGCGGTATGACTGATGCTGAAAAGCAGGAAATCTCTGAAATCAATACCTGGTTTGCTGCGTGGAACAAAAAAGGCGAGGAGTATCTCAAATCGTTAGCTGAAAAAGAGGTTGAAGTTAAAATCGACCCGCTCGATGCTGCAGAACTCCTCAAAGCGTACAAAGGTTCGGACAGAACGTTCGAAGATGCAGAAAAACTTGATTGGCTTACGATGTAGTATATAGCCAATTTAATAATCATCCCGGGGGGTAGAAAAAAGAAGCCCCCGGCCTGTTAATAGTCATCTCACCTACATATTAACGCAATACGAAGTACCGCACGACCGGGGGCAAATACCCTTGTCGCGGCACTTCTTTTTTTGCGCTTATGTAAGTGAGATGATGCAAAGATACAAAAAATATGATTATGAAGATAATAGACATCTTGAAATTTAACAGGGAATTGATAAAAAGGCTTCGCGAGGCCGGTATACGCTTGAAAGACGAACAGTATATAGCCCTTTACAATGATTATACAGAACTACGTCTGCGCGGTGAGAAGGTTTCCTATATCGTGTTAGTATTGTCAACCCGCTACGCCGTGAGTGAGCGTACTGTGTACAGTCTTATAAAGCGGATGAACCGTGAGTGTAATGTATTTGCAGTATAATTGTAGATGAATATTCTTTCTCTTTACGGGATATGCCGACCTTTGCAAGCCACTAAAAAACAAAAATGATGAAGAAACAATATCTTTCAGCGCCGCTTCCATTTCAGGGACAGAAGCGGATGTTCGCCAAAGAGTACATCAAAGTACTCCAACAGTTCCCTGACAATACGACCTTCGTGGATCTTTTCGGTGGCAGCGGTTTGTTGTCACATATCGCCAAGCATCAGAAGCCGAACTCCACCGTAGTCTATAATGACTTCGACGGTTATAGGCTGCGATTAGAGCACATTCCACAGACCAACGCATTGCTCTCCAGGCTGCGCAGCATTCTGTGCGATTATCCAAGAAAGAAAGCCATTGCAGGCGCCATGCGTAGGAGCGTCCTTTCCTGCATACACGAGTATGAGCACACTTTCGGTTATGTCGATTATATCACTCTGTCAGGCTCGCTCCTGTTTTCGATGAAATACGCTACCTGCTATGAAGAGTTGTCGAAAGAAACGTTATATAACAGAATAAAAGCCACCGATTACCCACTTGCCGATACCTACCTTGACGGCCTGACCGTTACCTCATGTGATTATCGTCAGCTGTTCGAGCAGTACAAGAATATACCCGATGTGGTGTTCCTCGTTGACCCTCCATATTTGAGCACAGACAGCAAAACATACAAAATGTATTGGAAACTGTCTGATTACCTTGATATACTAACCATCCTTGCTGGTCATCGTTTCATCTACTTCACTTCAAACAAATCCTCCATAACAGAGCTTTGTGAATGGATAGGTAAAAACAAGCTCATCGGCAACCCCTTTGAGAACTGCCACCGTAGGGAGTTCAATGCCCACATGAACTATAACGCTTCTTATACGGATATCATGCTTTATAAAAATACTGTTCAAATACCATTCGAACGATGAACAAATATCACGAAATATTGAAGCGGATCATAGTTTCAGGGAAGACACAACATAACAGAAAAGGCAGTATCCGCTACCTGCTCAACGAGCAGCTGTCATTATCTCCAGTCGACCTGCTCGACATATTCGAGAGCCACGGCATAGCAAGAAAGAAATTAAAAAATGAGCTGCAGCTGTTCATGCAAGGCGAGCGTCAGGTGCAAAAATATCGTGAGGTTGGAATAAACTGGTGGGACTATTGCGGAAGCGTGCTGGTGAACAGTTATCCGACCTACTTTGAGAAACTGCCACCGCTGATAGCGAAAATAAATCGTGAGAAACGTAACAGCAAGAATTATGTGCTATTCCTTGGTGAAACCAATGCGGAGAGTAATCAGGCTCCTTGCCTTAGCCTTGTGCAGTTCCAGATAGATGATGGAGAATTGGTGTTGTCGGCCTACCAAAGGAGCAGCGATGCTAATTTAGGGTTACCTGCAGATATATACCACCTTTACCTCATGTCGCGACAGATAGACCTGCCGCTGAAAAACATAACGCTGAACCTCGGAAACGTGCACATATACGAGAATAACTTGGAGCGCACGAGGTTGCTGCTTGATGGTGATGAGACGGTGAGGTTTGAACTCAATGTTTGAGTGCGTAAAGTCCCAATATATACTATACAAAGATAGTAATTTTCTGCGAGATATACAAATATTTGTAATAGAAAAACGCCTCAAAATAAAAGATTTTTTGAGGCGTTTCTTGCACGTGTGCGCTCGAAAAAAACACATTTCGTTTTACACAAAATAATCACATTTCGTTTTACCAAAGCGGTACATTTCGTTTTGCCGGATTAATATAATTACATGATCAGCATATCTAAATAAAGCGGTACTTGGATTATTTGCCTTCGTTTTATTTATGGAGGTAGAATTATTATGTGCAACAGCTGATAAGTTTTCTTTGCAGACCTCTTGTGAAAAGAAACGAGAAATTTCAGGAGTATTACTACTTATCAAAGCTATTTTTCCTTGTACTTGTTCACAAGCCAATGGTAAAAAGAAATATTTTATCAAAACCTCTTTAGAAAATAACAATCCTTCTTCAAAACTATGATGGAAATTAATAAAAGCTCGAGAACCTCCTAAAACCATATTATCCCTACCTGCAGGAAAAACAAGACATTTTTTGCCCGTCAAGCGACATATCCCTTTTTTTCCTCCAGCTTCTTCCAATAGACTACGAAAATATTTTTCTGTTTCTTCTTTCTTCTGTCTACTCTTAAATCCATGCTGAGTAATTTTCGAATTTAAAAAGAATGAATCAATTTTCGCATCCCACCAATCTACATAGATATTTGTTGCTTTAACTATCAACTCCAATATATCTAAATCCGGAAAATGAGAAGCAAATTCTTCTAAGGCAAAACCTCCTGCATCGACAAAAGGATCTCCTGTCATCTCAAAAAGAGACTTATAATCCACATTTCTATACGTTTCTTTCATTGTATACTACTTATTTTCTATAAATCCAAAACCTTGAGAACACAATTCGCCCAAACCACCCTCATAGGCTATCTTCATCAATTCTATCGGAGCCTTCAAGCGGAAATCATAGCGAAAGCCACGAACGCGAGTTTGCTCGGGAGTGTCAGCCTTGATTGTAATAAGAACAGACTTCGGCTTATGAGTCAGCAACTCAAATCCAAACGAAGAGATATCTCCCACAAAAGGGCAGCCATAAAACGATTCATAACGTGCAAGAAGCCCCTTCAACAAGCCCTCCCTATAATGATTGTCTAAAGGAGAAAGATATTGTACCCGATTATCTTTCTTCTCCCGAATACAGACAGAAGAGTTTACACGGAAAGTCATTGCGTCTTCTAAAGGCTTAGAAGATAAAGCCTCAATGCCGACTACATCCAAGGCTACCCGATAATCCTTATTCCCAATCACTACATGCTGATTGGCAAACAAACCATGGACAAACTCAGCTGTGCTCTTCTCGGGCAGGAAACTGACATACCATTCTATCTTATCCCCTATGATATTAATACACTTTGCTGCTCTCATAATACGATATTTCTCAAATTGAAAACGCGAATAGCAGAACAACTTGAAATGCTTTCCATTATCAAGCTGAAAGCCATTATCATGCAACCACGCCGAATAAGCTTTATCAGCATTCGACAATATCTTATATATGACCGCAGACTGTTCATACTGATAGTTTATTGGTAAACAATCACCCTGACTGCGGTCTATACGGAAAGTCATCTTAAATCTCATGAAATGAAGGTTTATAGATTATTAATAATTTCAAGCATCTAAGATACTCTTTTATTCAATAACTTCAAAATAATTTCGCATTTTTCTTATAAATATCTTAACAAAAAGTCAAATTTAAGGTCATTTCATTGAATTTCCACATCGATCTATATTACATTAGACGGAAAGAATCTATTCTCAAGAACCCCTATGGCAGCACTTATAAATTAATATCTTTGTATGACAAGTAACATCAACTCTTATCTTTATGTTAAACTTTTAAAGTTTTTCAAAATTACAGTTCTAAGAATGGCATTATATTCTGCAATATACCTAAATTTGCCATATTCAAACTAAATAGATAAAACTTTGACCGTAAAAGATATACCGAATGAAAAAGACTATAAGAACTTTGAAAGATAGATATTGATTTACTGTTTAGAATACAAAAAGACAGTTATCTGATTTTTTAATATTGTCTATGAAAAGAAAACCTTGGGAGTTCTATCTTGACCTAAAGTGTAGAAGCCTGTATAAGAACAAATATTTAAAAGGAAGAGGCCTGACTGCAAGTCAAACTGCAGAGATAATGCGAAAGTTTAAGGTATATATAGATAGAATAAACCAATCTCCCATTAGTATACGAGTTCGAGCCGCAGAAAGCATCACACAACTTGTGTATATTCTCAATGGAGTATTTAATAACGAATGGAAAAATTATATCAAGGATAGTTATAAAGACATGCCTTATTATTTC